>NZ_CP192058.1:0-14132 GCF_050942215.1 Sphaerimonospora sp. CA-214678 | reverse complement strand
GACGCCGATACTGCCTTAATTACTGCGTTACTGCAATACTGAATGTTCTGACCTCGACGAACACCAGGCGTACGACCCGCACTCGCGCACCCTGATCATCCCGTCTGCCGTCGTCCCACCCGAAGGGGAAGCGGGCCAGGGCCAGGGGGGCCAAGGTGGAGCGCCCAACTGGACGAACGACCTTGGCCCCCCTGGCCCTGGTCTGCTCGGCTTGTCCTGGGGCGATGGCAGACGGGATGATCAGGCCCCCCAGCCACCTACGGACCGTCAGCGACGCACCCTCTCCCCCCCGGAGCCGGAGACCCCCGCCGGAGGCATAAAAAAACACCAACCCCGTCAGCGGCTCGGCGTGGCCGGCGGCGGGGTGGGGCCCCTCTGGGGTGCCCGGGCGCCGGCCACGACGGGCCGCCAGGACTGGGCTTGTTATATGCGCCAAAACAGGCCGCACATCGAAGGGCATCCGTTCCGTGCCTGGTAGCGGCATCGGGACAAGGCGGTCTTGCCTACTAACTTGCTCTGCAATTGATCATGCTCTTGGTGGCCAGTGGATCGAGATGCATAGGTACATCAGCGTGATCTTGGGGGCTCGAACTTTCGGCAACGTTGCGCGGCCCGAGTAGGGCCGCCTTGATCTCGTAGAGAAAAGTTGCATTCGATCATGATTCGGGCTCGGGCCGATTCTTGGAACCGGCCGCCGTACGCCTGGCGGCCTGCGGGCCGGGACCGGCCGGAGAGCCGCACGCCCGGACCGCAGGCCGCCAGGCGTACGGCGGCCTTGATCTCTACAAGAACAATTCGGCAACTGGCGCTATCGAGGGCATGAAGAAGGCCCGACCAAACTGGCCGGGCCTCACGCGAAATGGGTCACTTGTGGCCGAGCTGCTCTACCAGGTAGGCACGTACAGGTTCGAAGAGGCCGGGCAGCAGCTCGTCCACTTCGTTGAGGTTGGCCCAACGAACCTCTTCGAGTTCGTCAGGGTCGCCAAGGAAGACATCCGTTTTCCCGGTCGGAGAGCACGCCATGTAGATCATGGTGCGCCCGGTCTTCGGGTGGACTCGCCGTCCGATCTCGCGGTGAGCGGCGATGACGCGAAGGCCGGTCTCTTCCTTGACTTCTCGCATGATTGCGTCTGAGGGGGTCTCGCCCGGTTCTACCTCGCCCGCGATGAAGGTCCATGGGGGCTTCCCATCAGTGCGCTTGCCGATCAGCACACCGCGCTCGGAGGTGACGATGCCCGCCACAACCGGCGGCCGATCGGGCTGGGCAGTGGCGTTCTCGGCCATGTGGTCCGTCTCCTTCTGAGCGTTGGCGGCTTTTACGATCTGCGCTGCTCGTGACTTGCTGATGCTGGCTCTTCGAGCGATCTCGGAAAGGCTCGCACTCTCTTCGCGAGAGATCCGAACCACGACCTGATCGCGTTCGCCGCGTACGTCGTCGGCCATCTCCTGGAGTGCTTCGATCACCTGCTTCGAGCGTCGAAGCGACTCGTCATGGTCGTTGCCTTCCCTGATGAGCTTCTTAGCTCTCCCAAGATCGCGGCTGATGGCGACGAGGATCGCCGCAAGCTGCTTGTCCTCGGTCGTCGTCATGTTCGCAGTCTAGCGCGGTATACGTGCAGCGGGGTAGACGTATCGTGCAGTCCGGTGTACGGTAGTCGTGTAGGCCGCTGCACGACAGAGCGGCTACTCGACGAAGGGCCGAGAGCGCCCACAGGCCGGGAGGAACCCGAGATGTTCACGAACTTCAAGATTGACCAGGCGGCCACCTTCCAGGGGATCGCCTTCTTGGCGTGTCAGCCGAAGACCGCCTTCAAGAGCCAGGTCCAGGAGACCACCAAGGACGGCACGCCCAAGTGGGAGATCCAGGTGGTGGCGATGTTCCGGACGGCCTTCGGCCAGGTCCAGAACGAGGTCTTGAAGGTCGGCGTCGCCTCTCTGAAGGACCCCGGGCAGGGCCTGATGCCGTACACGCCGGTGCAGCTCGTGGACTTCGAGGTCGGCGTCATGGAGAAGACCAAGCGGAATCCCGAGACGGGCGAGGAGCGCGTGATCGGGCTGCAGGTCTGGTACCGGGCTGCCGAGGTCCGTGCGATCGCAGCGGCTGGCAAGGCGGCGGCGTGATGGTCAGCGTCGAGAGCGCCAGTAACCCCGAACGCTGGGTCGTCTACATGGGCGTAGGTGGCTACGTGTGCGCCGCGCCAGACTCCAGCGGCCCAGACGGCATCTGCGGGATGCCGGTCGAAAGCGAGCCGTGCGCGAGGCACACGGTTCTTTGATCCCCCAATGATCCGGGGCGCGCCACCGGTCAAAGTCGACGCGCCCCGGGTCCTCACAAAGAGGAGTTCCAGCATGCCACAGGACAAGAAGGTCAAGCCGTCGCCCGACCGGTTGGGGGAGTGGCCGAACAGCGCGAACTCGGGTCGGCGCAGGACCCTCACGTACGACTGCGGCAGGTGCGGGGCGATGTCCTCGGCTCCGCTCACCCCGACCAACCACAAGTGCAGGTAAGGAGATCAGGGATGGCGACCCCAACGAGCACCAAGGCCCGGCCCATCCGGGCGGTCAAGGGTAGCAACTTCGAGCCCAAGCGGGTCCGGAAGGCGAAGCGTAAGGCCCTGCTCCGGGGCATGGTCGGCAACACCATCGCCGACGTGCGGTCAGAGTTCGAGGACCGCGCCGAGTTCTACAAGAACCTCCGAATGATCAAGCTGCGTCGTCGGCACGTCGCCAAGGAAATGCAGGTGCTGGCCGACATGGTGAAGGGCCTGCTCAGCGAGGTCCAGAGGGTCGAGAACAGAGAGCCGGACTTCTCGGCGGCCACGCTCCACGAGGCGCACGACCTGGTGAAGGCCGCTGTCACCTCGGTCTCGGTGGCGGCCGACGAGTTCGCGCTGTTCGCGCGTAACCGCGTCTACTACGTCAAGGAGCTGTGATCACGGTGGCGACGTACTTCGGTAGCCGGATTGACGAGATCGACGTCCAGGTCGAGCGCGTGGCGCGCTTGGTCGAGTCGGGCCAGAGGATCGACCGGGAGCTAGCGGCCGGTCTCGGCTGCTCGGAGAGCATGGCCAGCATCCAAGGTCACATCGACCGGGCCTCGGCCTCCTGCGAGTCCCTGATCAGGGACCTCCGCAAGCACAAGTCCAAGTCCAAGTAAGCCAATTCAGCGGGGAGCCGCCCGCGTCTGCACGCCTGCCGTGGGTGGCTCCCTTTTCCATGCCCGAAAGGAGGCGGCCATGCTCAACTTCTTGTTTTCCGCGATTGGAAAGCTGCTGACCT
This sequence comes from Sphaerimonospora sp. CA-214678, assembly GCF_050942215.1. GTDB lineage: Bacteria > Actinomycetota > Actinomycetes > Streptosporangiales > Streptosporangiaceae > Sphaerimonospora. Next base: position 10,853 of record NZ_CP192058.1, on the reverse strand, counting down.
GGTTGGCCAAGCAGCTCGCCCGGCTCATCGCGTGGCTTGTGGTCCAGGCCGTGTTGCACCCGCGTACCTCGACCATGGCGGGCACGACGGCCGCGAGCGTTGCCGTCCTCGGGTGGCAACTCTGCTTGACGATCGCCGGGGCCGCCTTCGTCGGCTTGAGCACCTGGAAAGCCGCCCACCCTGAGACCTTCGGCAAGACCGTGGAGACGTGGGCGCGTAGCTGGTGGCATCGCTGGTGGATCTACCGGCGTCTGTGGCGTGAGGTCTTCACCCGCTGTGACCTGACTGTTCAGGCCGGGACTGAGGTCTATGTGCCCAAGCTCAAGCGGGTCCGCTCGACGCCGTATTGGGATCACCTCGTTGTCGAGATGCCGATCGGTCAGTCGGTCAAGCGCTATCAGCAGGAGGAGGCGGCCGATGCGCTTCGCTTGGGTTTCAAGGGTGAGCGCCTGGTGGTCAAAGGAGTCAAGCCGCGGCTGCTTGAGCTCTCACTGATGCGGCGTGACCCTCTGGTGGAGGCAGTGCCGGCTACTGCCCTTCCGGCCTCCGTCGAAGCGATCGACTGGAGGCGCATCCCGGTCGGTATCGACGAGTTCGGCAAGCCCTACACGATCAGTCTTCTCGGCGGTCATACCGCTATCTCGGGCTCGACTGGGGCCGGAAAGGCCGGTCTCGAGTGGAACATTCTGAGGGGTATCGCTCCTGCCATCACGGCCGGACTGGTGCGCCTGGTCGGCATCGATCCCAAGGCCAAGGAGCTACGCCGCGCCCGCGCTCTGTTCGGGCCGGATGACTACGCCGTGACTGATGAAGACGTGCTCAAGCTGCTTGAGCGCCTGGTCCAAGAGATGAACGAGGCCAACGAGCGGGACGGCGCGGCCGGAGAGCGCGACTTCCGCCCCGGCAAGGGCCGCCCGCTAACGCTCGTCTTGCTCGACGAGATGGCGCCGCTGTTCAAGTACTGGCCCCGCCGCATCCGAGACAAGATTGAGGACGCGCTCGGGCTGCTCCTCACGCAGGGCCGCGCGGTGGGCTTCATCGTGGTTGGAGCCATTCAGGAGCCGACAAAGGACGTGTTCCAGCTCCGAGACCTGTTCACACGCCGTATCGCGTTGCGGCTGCCGACCGAGAGCCACACAGAGGCCGCTCTCGTCGAGAACGCGGTGGACTACGGGGCGCTCTGCCATCAGATCAGCGAGACCACACCCGGTGTGCTCTACAGCCTCCAAGACGGCGCACGGTCGACCGTCCGGGCACGCCTGGGCCATGTCCGCGACGCCGATATTGACGAGCTGATCGCTTACGTCGAGACCTCGGCCAAGGTCGTGGAGCTGGACACCTGGGGCGGAAACGCGCGGGGTGCTGAGATTGCCGCTTGATGTCTCGGTGTGTCGGCGTGACGACAGAGGCGGAACGCGCGACAGTGGCTCGGCAAAGACCACGGAAAAAAAGAGAGCCCGGTGTTGGTAGCACCAGGCCCTCTGAGTGGTCCGCCTCTCCCTATCAGAAGCGGAACCCAAGCTGTGACCAGCGTAGCCGATGGGCGCGCAGTGCAGCTACCGGCGCTGTCCGACACGCCGGTAACGGCACTTTGGGCGCCGAAGTTCCCGAGTCCGGAAGGGCTCGATCTCGCCGCAAGGCTCTTCGATGCACGCCCGGCCTGGCAAGGCGAAGAAGGTCCGAGACCTCGTATCGTCATCGCTGCTGGCGCTTTTGCGATCGAAGCTCCCGACCTTGCTCGCCGTGAACGTCGCGAGGAACGGGCGCTCAAAGCTCGCCAGGTCGAAGCCGACATAGCCGCGACTTATCTCGCCCTCGATGAGGACGTCCCCGAGCGCGTACCCTCCCGCGAGATCACCGGATGGTCCCGCAAGTCGCGGGCGAACATGGTCCGCGCGCTGTGCGAGCTGGACTACCGGCCCATGCTCGGAGACTCGGACAGGCTTCCCGCGATGGTGACCCTGACCTATCCCGGGGACTGGCTGACCGTTGCGCCCAACGGCAAGGTCGTCAAGGCCCAGCTCAAGGCACTGCGCAAGCGCTACGAACGTGCCTGGGGCGAGCCGCTGCAAGCTGTCTGGAAGCTTGAGTTCCAACGCCGTGGCGCGCCCCACTTCCATTTGCTCCTGGTCCCGCCGCATGGCACCGCGCGGATCCCGTCCGGCCGCGCTCGCGCTGACTCCCGTATCGGTGCCGGTCTCCCGTTCCGGCAATGGCTGAGTGAGGTCTGGGCTGACATCGTCGACCACCCCGATCCGGAGGAGAAGCGCCGGCATCTGCTCGCCGGGACTGGAGTCGACTACGCCGAGAGCCTGCGGGCGTACGACCCCAAGCGCGTCGCGGTCTACTTCACCAAGCACGGCGCGTTCCAGGCCAAGGAGTATCAGCACTGTGTCCCGGAGGAATGGCAGGCTCCAGGGCAAGGCCCGGGCCGATTCTGGGGCTACTGGGGACTGGAACGGGTGACAGCCGCGGTAGAGGTCACGCCTGAGCAAGCGGTCCAGGCTGCGCGTATCGCTCGCCGCTGGGCCAGGGCGCAGGGCACCACTCGGCAGGTCTCGGTGCCACGCACGCGAGGCGGTCAGGCTCGGCCTACGAATGCCGACGTGATCGGCCTCGCCGGTGCTCACCGAATGGAACAGGGCTCTACACGCCGCCGAAGGGTTCGTCGACGAGTGCGCCGGTTCGCATCAGGCCGTGGCTTCATCAGCGTCAACAACGGGCAGCTCTTCGCCGTGCAGCTCGCCCGCGCGCTATCCCTTACAACGTAAAGTAATCTTGCAGTAGTTCAGCAATGCAGTAATGCAGCAGAGATGGAAGTCCTGAAACGACGAAGGTCCGAACCTCGACGGTCCGGACCTTCGTCGTTACTGCATTACTGCTTCAGCTCTCGTAGCTCGGCGACGACGCGGGCTCTGACCTCGGGATCGTCGCACGCACGGATGTACGCCCGGACGATATCCGCGGTCGTGACCTTCGCCGCGTCGATCTCCTCGGCAACCTCGGTTGTCCACCGAGTGAGCCGCCGATACAGCTCCGGCGCCAGGTCCACCGTGATCCGGACAGGCTTCGACCGTAGGGCGGTCTCTCCGGCTGGGGCCGCGTCCGGCTCGATCCTCCGACGCGCCGCCCGACGTCGGGCCTCGCGCCGCTCGTCGGCGTTCACAGCGAAGCTCGCTTCAGCAGCTCCTCGGCCAACGCCTCGAACTCCGTCGCGCGGGTCTTCACCGGCAGGCCGAAGCTCTGCGAGTAGCGGTTGACGAACGGGATCATCATTGACAGGACATGCCACCCGTCCTCGGTCAGGTCCTCGCGGGTCTCGGTGTGGGTCGTACTGCTGCGGTTGATCCTGTTCAGCAGCACGGAGACCCTTGCCGGCTGCTCCCGTAGCGACTGGATGTCGTCGATCTCGTCGAGAACTGGGCTCATGCGGTTGATCTCGATCCCGTGCGGTGCTACCGGGATCACCAGCTCATCGGCCAGTCGTAGGACAGACCGCGTGATGCCCTTGTGGTCCTCCATCTGCGGAGCGTCGATGACCACGATTTCGTCCGGCTTCGCGATCTCGGGCACACGGCGGTGCAGCTCCTTGGAGGGCATGCCGATGATCCGGCAGGGGAAGCCCTCTGCAAGGTCGCTCCACTCCAGAGCGGATGCGGCAGGGTCGGCGTCCACCAGGAGCACGGGATAACCCATCTCGTGGAATGCGTGCGCGAGCCAGACGGCCGACGTGGTCTTGCCCGTACCGGGCTTCAGGTTGATCAGAGCAACGGACAGGTTCATGACGCCGATACTGCCTTAATTACTGCGTTACTGCAATACTGAATGTTCTGACCTCGACGAACACCAGGCGTACGACCCGCACTCGCGCACCTCGCCCGCCTGATCATCCCGTCTGCCGTCGTCCCACCCGAAGGGGAAGCGGGCCAGGGCCAGGGGGGCCAAGGTGGAGCGCCCAACTGGACGAACGACCTTGGCCCCCCTGGCCCTGGTCTGCTCGGCTTGTCCTGGGGCGATGGCAGACGGGATGATCAGGCCCCCCAGCCACCTACGGACCGTCAGCGACGCACCCTCTCCCCCCCGGAGCCGGAGACCCCCGCCGGAGGCATAAAAAAACACCAACCCCGTCAGCGGCTCGGCGTGGCCGGCGGCGGGGTGGGGCCCCTCTGGGGTGCCCGGGCGCCGGCCACGACGGGCCGCCAGGACTGGGCTTGTTATATGCGCCAAAACAGGCCGCACATCGAAGGGCATCCGTTCCGTGCCTGGTAGCGGCATCGGGACAAGGCGGTCTTGCCTACTAACTTGCTCTGCAATTGATCATGCTCTTGGTGGCCAGTGGATCGAGATGCATAGGTACATCAGCGTGATCTTGGGGGCTCGAACTTTCGGCAACGTTGCGCGGCCCGAGTAGGGCCGCCTTGATCTCGTAGAGAAAAGTTGCATTCGATCATGATTCGGGCTCGGGCCGATTCTTGGAACCGGCCGCCGTACGCCTGGCGGCCTGCGGGCCGGGACCGGCCGGAGAGCCGCACGCCCGGACCGCAGGCCGCCAGGCGTACGGCGGCCTTGATCTCTACAAGAACAATTCGGCAACTGGCGCTATCGAGGGCATGAAGAAGGCCCGACCAAACTGGCCGGGCCTCACGCGAAATGGGTCACTTGTGGCCGAGCTGCTCTACCAGGTAGGCACGTACAGGTTCGAAGAGGCCGGGCAGCAGCTCGTCCACTTCGTTGAGGTTGGCCCAACGAACCTCTTCGAGTTCGTCAGGGTCGCCAAGGAAGACATCCGTTTTCCCGGTCGGAGAGCACGCCATGTAGATCATGGTGCGCCCGGTCTTCGGGTGGACTCGCCGTCCGATCTCGCGGTGAGCGGCGATGACGCGAAGGCCGGTCTCTTCCTTGACTTCTCGCATGATTGCGTCTGAGGGGGTCTCGCCCGGTTCTACCTCGCCCGCGATGAAGGTCCATGGGGGCTTCCCATCAGTGCGCTTGCCGATCAGCACACCGCGCTCGGAGGTGACGATGCCCGCCACAACCGGCGGCCGATCGGGCTGGGCAGTGGCGTTCTCGGCCATGTGGTCCGTCTCCTTCTGAGCGTTGGCGGCTTTTACGATCTGCGCTGCTCGTGACTTGCTGATGCTGGCTCTTCGAGCGATCTCGGAAAGGCTCGCACTCTCTTCGCGAGAGATCCGAACCACGACCTGATCGCGTTCGCCGCGTACGTCGTCGGCCATCTCCTGGAGTGCTTCGATCACCTGCTTCGAGCGTCGAAGCGACTCGTCATGGTCGTTGCCTTCCCTGATGAGCTTCTTAGCTCTCCCAAGATCGCGGCTGATGGCGACGAGGATCGCCGCAAGCTGCTTGTCCTCGGTCGTCGTCATGTTCGCAGTCTAGCGCGGTATACGTGCAGCGGGGTAGACGTATCGTGCAGTCCGGTGTACGGTAGTCGTGTAGGCCGCTGCACGACAGAGCGGCTACTCGACGAAGGGCCGAGAGCGCCCACAGGCCGGGAGGAACCCGAGATGTTCACGAACTTCAAGATTGACCAGGCGGCCACCTTCCAGGGGATCGCCTTCTTGGCGTGTCAGCCGAAGACCGCCTTCAAGAGCCAGGTCCAGGAGACCACCAAGGACGGCACGCCCAAGTGGGAGATCCAGGTGGTGGCGATGTTCCGGACGGCCTTCGGCCAGGTCCAGAACGAGGTCTTGAAGGTCGGCGTCGCCTCTCTGAAGGACCCCGGGCAGGGCCTGATGCCGTACACGCCGGTGCAGCTCGTGGACTTCGAGGTCGGCGTCATGGAGAAGACCAAGCGGAATCCCGAGACGGGCGAGGAGCGCGTGATCGGGCTGCAGGTCTGGTACCGGGCTGCCGAGGTCCGTGCGATCGCAGCGGCTGGCAAGGCGGCGGCGTGATGGTCAGCGTCGAGAGCGCCAGTAACCCCGAACGCTGGGTCGTCTACATGGGCGTAGGTGGCTACGTGTGCGCCGCGCCAGACTCCAGCGGCCCAGACGGCATCTGCGGGATGCCGGTCGAAAGCGAGCCGTGCGCGAGGCACACGGTTCTTTGATCCCCCAATGATCCGGGGCGCGCCACCGGTCAAAGTCGACGCGCCCCGGGTCCTCACAAAGAGGAGTTCCAGCATGCCACAGGACAAGAAGGTCAAGCCGTCGCCCGACCGGTTGGGGGAGTGGCCGAACAGCGCGAACTCGGGTCGGCGCAGGACCCTCACGTACGACTGCGGCAGGTGCGGGGCGATGTCCTCGGCTCCGCTCACCCCGACCAACCACAAGTGCAGGTAAGGAGATCAGGGATGGCGACCCCAACGAGCACCAAGGCCCGGCCCATCCGGGCGGTCAAGGGTAGCAACTTCGAGCCCAAGCGGGTCCGGAAGGCGAAGCGTAAGGCCCTGCTCCGGGGCATGGTCGGCAACACCATCGCCGACGTGCGGTCAGAGTTCGAGGACCGCGCCGAGTTCTACAAGAACCTCCGAATGATCAAGCTGCGTCGTCGGCACGTCGCCAAGGAAATGCAGGTGCTGGCCGACATGGTGAAGGGCCTGCTCAGCGAGGTCCAGAGGGTCGAGAACAGAGAGCCGGACTTCTCGGCGGCCACGCTCCACGAGGCGCACGACCTGGTGAAGGCCGCTGTCACCTCGGTCTCGGTGGCGGCCGACGAGTTCGCGCTGTTCGCGCGTAACCGCGTCTACTACGTCAAGGAGCTGTGATCACGGTGGCGACGTACTTCGGTAGCCGGATTGACGAGATCGACGTCCAGGTCGAGCGCGTGGCGCGCTTGGTCGAGTCGGGCCAGAGGATCGACCGGGAGCTAGCGGCCGGTCTCGGCTGCTCGGAGAGCATGGCCAGCATCCAAGGTCACATCGACCGGGCCTCGGCCTCCTGCGAGTCCCTGATCAGGGACCTCCGCAAGCACAAGTCCAAGTCCAAGTAAGCCAATTCAGCGGGGAGCCGCCCGCGTCTGCACGCCTGCCGTGGGTGGCTCCCTTTTCCATGCCCGAAAGGAGGCGGCCATGCTCAACTTCTTGTTTTCCGCGATTGGAAAGCTGCTGACCTGGTTGGCCAAGCAGCTCGCCCGGCTCATCGCGTGGCTTGTGGTCCAGGCCGTGTTGCACCCGCGTACCTCGACCATGGCGGGCACGACGGCCGCGAGCGTTGCCGTCCTCGGGTGGCAACTCTGCTTGACGATCGCCGGGGCCGCCTTCGTCGGCTTGAGCACCTGGAAAGCCGCCCACCCTGAGACCTTCGGCAAGACCGTGGAGACGTGGGCGCGTAGCTGGTGGCATCGCTGGTGGATCTACCGGCGTCTGTGGCGTGAGGTCTTCACCCGCTGTGACCTGACTGTTCAGGCCGGGACTGAGGTCTATGTGCCCAAGCTCAAGCGGGTCCGCTCGACGCCGTATTGGGATCACCTCGTTGTCGAGATGCCGATCGGTCAGTCGGTCAAGCGCTATCAGCAGGAGGAGGCGGCCGATGCGCTTCGCTTGGGTTTCAAGGGTGAGCGCCTGGTGGTCAAAGGAGTCAAGCCGCGGCTGCTTGAGCTCTCACTGATGCGGCGTGACCCTCTGGTGGAGGCAGTGCCGGCTACTGCCCTTCCGGCCTCCGTCGAAGCGATCGACTGGAGGCGCATCCCGGTCGGTATCGACGAGTTCGGCAAGCCCTACACGATCAGTCTTCTCGGCGGTCATACCGCTATCTCGGGCTCGACTGGGGCCGGAAAGGCCGGTCTCGAGTGGAACATTCTGAGGGGTATCGCTCCTGCCATCACGGCCGGACTGGTGCGCCTGGTCGGCATCGATCCCAAGGCCAAGGAGCTACGCCGCGCCCGCGCTCTGTTCGGGCCGGATGACTACGCCGTGACTGATGAAGACGTGCTCAAGCTGCTTGAGCGCCTGGTCCAAGAGATGAACGAGGCCAACGAGCGGGACGGCGCGGCCGGAGAGCGCGACTTCCGCCCCGGCAAGGGCCGCCCGCTAACGCTCGTCTTGCTCGACGAGATGGCGCCGCTGTTCAAGTACTGGCCCCGCCGCATCCGAGACAAGATTGAGGACGCGCTCGGGCTGCTCCTCACGCAGGGCCGCGCGGTGGGCTTCATCGTGGTTGGAGCCATTCAGGAGCCGACAAAGGACGTGTTCCAGCTCCGAGACCTGTTCACACGCCGTATCGCGTTGCGGCTGCCGACCGAGAGCCACACAGAGGCCGCTCTCGTCGAGAACGCGGTGGACTACGGGGCGCTCTGCCATCAGATCAGCGAGACCACACCCGGTGTGCTCTACAGCCTCCAAGACGGCGCACGGTCGACCGTCCGGGCACGCCTGGGCCATGTCCGCGACGCCGATATTGACGAGCTGATCGCTTACGTCGAGACCTCGGCCAAGGTCGTGGAGCTGGACACCTGGGGCGGAAACGCGCGGGGTGCTGAGATTGCCGCTTGATGTCTCGGTGTGTCGGCGTGACGACAGAGGCGGAACGCGCGACAGTGGCTCGGCAAAGACCACGGAAAAAAAGAGAGCCCGGTGTTGGTAGCACCAGGCCCTCTGAGTGGTCCGCCTCTCCCTATCAGAAGCGGAACCCAAGCTGTGACCAGCGTAGCCGATGGGCGCGCAGTGCAGCTACCGGCGCTGTCCGACACGCCGGTAACGGCACTTTGGGCGCCGAAGTTCCCGAGTCCGGAAGGGCTCGATCTCGCCGCAAGGCTCTTCGATGCACGCCCGGCCTGGCAAGGCGAAGAAGGTCCGAGACCTCGTATCGTCATCGCTGCTGGCGCTTTTGCGATCGAAGCTCCCGACCTTGCTCGCCGTGAACGTCGCGAGGAACGGGCGCTCAAAGCTCGCCAGGTCGAAGCCGACATAGCCGCGACTTATCTCGCCCTCGATGAGGACGTCCCCGAGCGCGTACCCTCCCGCGAGATCACCGGATGGTCCCGCAAGTCGCGGGCGAACATGGTCCGCGCGCTGTGCGAGCTGGACTACCGGCCCATGCTCGGAGACTCGGACAGGCTTCCCGCGATGGTGACCCTGACCTATCCCGGGGACTGGCTGACCGTTGCGCCCAACGGCAAGGTCGTCAAGGCCCAGCTCAAGGCACTGCGCAAGCGCTACGAACGTGCCTGGGGCGAGCCGCTGCAAGCTGTCTGGAAGCTTGAGTTCCAACGCCGTGGCGCGCCCCACTTCCATTTGCTCCTGGTCCCGCCGCATGGCACCGCGCGGATCCCGTCCGGCCGCGCTCGCGCTGACTCCCGTATCGGTGCCGGTCTCCCGTTCCGGCAATGGCTGAGTGAGGTCTGGGCTGACATCGTCGACCACCCCGATCCGGAGGAGAAGCGCCGGCATCTGCTCGCCGGGACTGGAGTCGACTACGCCGAGAGCCTGCGGGCGTACGACCCCAAGCGCGTCGCGGTCTACTTCACCAAGCACGGCGCGTTCCAGGCCAAGGAGTATCAGCACTGTGTCCCGGAGGAATGGCAGGCTCCAGGGCAAGGCCCGGGCCGATTCTGGGGCTACTGGGGACTGGAACGGGTGACAGCCGCGGTAGAGGTCACGCCTGAGCAAGCGGTCCAGGCTGCGCGTATCGCTCGCCGCTGGGCCAGGGCGCAGGGCACCACTCGGCAGGTCTCGGTGCCACGCACGCGAGGCGGTCAGGCTCGGCCTACGAATGCCGACGTGATCGGCCTCGCCGGTGCTCACCGAATGGAACAGGGCTCTACACGCCGCCGAAGGGTTCGTCGACGAGTGCGCCGGTTCGCATCAGGCCGTGGCTTCATCAGCGTCAACAACGGGCAGCTCTTCGCCGTGCAGCTCGCCCGCGCGCTATCCCTTACAACGTAAAGTAATCTTGCAGTAGTTCAGCAATGCAGTAATGCAGCAGAGATGGAAGTCCTGAAACGACGAAGGTCCGAACCTCGACGGTCCGGACCTTCGTCGTTACTGCATTACTGCTTCAGCTCTCGTAGCTCGGCGACGACGCGGGCTCTGACCTCGGGATCGTCGCACGCACGGATGTACGCCCGGACGATATCCGCGGTCGTGACCTTCGCCGCGTCGATCTCCTCGGCAACCTCGGTTGTCCACCGAGTGAGCCGCCGATACAGCTCCGGCGCCAGGTCCACCGTGATCCGGACAGGCTTCGACCGTAGGGCGGTCTCTCCGGCTGGGGCCGCGTCCGGCTCGATCCTCCGACGCGCCGCCCGACGTCGGGCCTCGCGCCGCTCGTCGGCGTTCACAGCGAAGCTCGCTTCAGCAGCTCCTCGGCCAACGCCTCGAACTCCGTCGCGCGGGTCTTCACCGGCAGGCCGAAGCTCTGCGAGTAGCGGTTGACGAACGGGATCATCATTGACAGGACATGCCACCCGTCCTCGGTCAGGTCCTCGCGGGTCTCGGTGTGGGTCGTACTGCTGCGGTTGATCCTGTTCAGCAGCACGGAGACCCTTGCCGGCTGCTCCCGTAGCGACTGGATGTCGTCGATCTCGTCGAGAACTGGGCTCATGCGGTTGATCTCGATCCCGTGCGGTGCTACCGGGATCACCAGCTCATCGGCCAGTCGTAGGACAGACCGCGTGATGCCCTTGTGGTCCTCCATCTGCGGAGCGTCGATGACCACGATTTCGTCCGGCTTCGCGATCTCGGGCACACGGCGGTGCAGCTCCTTGGAGGGCATGCCGATGATCCGGCAGGGGAAGCCCTCTGCAAGGTCGCTCCACTCCAGAGCGGATGCGGCAGGGTCGGCGTCCACCAGGAGCACGGGATAACCCATCTCGTGGAATGCGTGCGCGAGCCAGACGGCCGACGTGGTCTTGCCCGTACCGGGCTTCAGGTTGATCAGAGCAACGGACAGGTTCAT